>NZ_JARUHH010000030.1:0-1436 GCF_043558025.1 Fictibacillus sp. UD | reverse complement strand
TGATCTGAACCCGAAAAGTTAGACACGAATAATTAGGCAACCTGTTGGGCTTGAGTCCTGTATTCTATCGGACTTAAGCCTTTTAATTTCGCCTTGATTCGTGTGTGGTTATAGTAATTAATATATTGTTCAAGCTCCTGGATAAAATGCTTCATGCTTTCAAATTTCATTAAGTAGAGTAATTCACTTTTTAGTAAACCAAAGAAGCTTTCCATAGCGGCGTTATCAAGACAATTCCCCTTACGGGACATGCTTTGAATTACTCCCTTTTCTTTCAAAGAATGCTGATATTGTCTCATCTGATATTGCCATCCTTGGTCAGAATGAAGGAGAGGTGATTCATCCTTCTTTAATTTTTTGAAGGCTTTCTCTAACATTCTGGATACAAGTGGATAAATTGGGCGTTTCTCAAGTTGATATGCAATAATTTCACCATTATAAAGATCAAGAATAGGAGACATATAGAGCTTTTCTCCATGAATCTGGAACTCCGTCACATCAGTTACCCATTTTTCATTGGGCTTTTCAGCCTGGAAATTACGTTCTAAAAGATTAGGTGCGACCTTCCCCACGCTTCCCCGGTATGAGCGATACTTCTTCATGCGTACCAGACTTTTTAAGCCCAATGCATTCATTAGACGTAAAACTGTCTTGTGATTTAATAGATATCCTAATCTTCGTAATACTAAGGTGATTCGACGATACCCATAGCGTCCCTTATTCTCATTAAAGATTTGTCTGATGATTTCTTTCACTGCACGGTATTTGTCAGGTTGGTCCATTTTTTTAACCCAGTAATAATATGTGCTACGTGGGATATTAGCTACTTGTATGAGATCGATAACTTTAAACTGATGCCTTAACTCATGGATCACTTGCGCTTTAATTTGTTCTTTTGGTGTTCCTTTTCCTGAATTAAGGCGTGTAACTTTTTTAAATAAGCATTCTCCATGCGTAAACGTTCATTCTCTTTACGAAGTGCTTCATCAGAACCTGCTATTGGTTGGTTTGGATTGAATTTTTCCTTCATGGATATACGCCCCTTTTTTTTAGATCGCAGAGCGTCAATCCCACCTGTTTCAAATAACTGTTTCCACTTCCAAACAGTACTAGATGTGTTGATATTGAATACGTATGATGCCTCTCTAGTGGACGCTCCTGTTTCGTTCATGTATTTAAGTACGTCCATTTTAAACTTCAATGTGTAGTTTGTATATGGCTTTTTAAAACCCGCAACTCCATGATAGCGAAAACGAGATACCCACTCTTTTAAGTTAGTCATATCTACTTGAAACCTTTGAGCTGTGTCTTTATAGGATTCTTTTCCCTCTAAGTAAGCTTGAACAGCAGCCAGCTGGATATCCAAAGAATATTTAGTCATAAAAAAAATGCACCTCCAATTGTTAGTTGTGTCTAACAATTGGGGTGCAGTTCAC
>NZ_JARUHH010000029.1:0-1639 GCF_043558025.1 Fictibacillus sp. UD | reverse complement strand
AAATCGAGCAAGACAAACACTTTTATGGAGAGTTTGATCCTGGCTCAGGATGAACGCTGGCGGCGTGCCTAATACATGCAAGTCGAGCGAATGAAGAGGAGCTTGCTCCTCTGATTTAGCGGCGGACGGGTGAGTAACACGTGGGTAATCTGCCTGTAAGACGGGGATAACTCCGGGAAACCGGGGCTAATACCGGATAACAAGAGAAGAAGCATTTCTTCTTTTTGAAAGTCGGTTTCGGCTGACACTTACAGATGAGCCCGCGGCGCATTAGCTAGTTGGTGAGGTAACGGCTCACCAAGGCGACGATGCGTAGCCGACCTGAGAGGGTGATCGGCCACACTGGGACTGAGACACGGCCCAGACTCCTACGGGAGGCAGCAGTAGGGAATCTTCGGCAATGGGCGAAAGCCTGACCGAGCAACGCCGCGTGAGCGATGAAGGCCTTCGGGTCGTAAAGCTCTGTTGTTAGAGAAGAACAAGTACGAGAGTAACTGCTCGTACCTTGACGGTACCTAACCAGAAAGCCACGGCTAACTACGTGCCAGCAGCCGCGGTAATACGTAGGTGGCAAGCGTTATCCGGAATTATTGGGCGTAAAGCGCGCGCAGGCGGTCTCTTAAGTCTGATGTGAAAGCCCACGGCTCAACCGTGGAGGGTCATTGGAAACTGGGAGACTTGAGTGCAGGAGAGAAAAGTGGAATTCCACGTGTAGCGGTGAAATGCGTAGAGATGTGGAGGAACACCAGTGGCGAAGGCGGCTTTTTGGCCTGTAACTGACGCTGAGGCGCGAAAGCGTGGGGAGCAAACAGGATTAGATACCCTGGTAGTCCACGCCGTAAACGATGAGTGCTAGGTGTTGGGGGGTTCCACCCTCAGTGCTGAAGTTAACACATTAAGCACTCCGCCTGGGGAGTACGACCGCAAGGTTGAAACTCAAAGGAATTGACGGGGGCCCGCACAAGCAGTGGAGCATGTGGTTTAATTCGAAGCAACGCGAAGAACCTTACCAGGTCTTGACATCCTTTGACCACTCTAGAGATAGAGCTTTCCCCTTCGGGGGACAAAGTGACAGGTGGTGCATGGTTGTCGTCAGCTCGTGTCGTGAGATGTTGGGTTAAGTCCCGCAACGAGCGCAACCCTTGACCTTAGTTGCCAGCATTCAGTTGGGCACTCTAAGGTGACTGCCGGTGACAAACCGGAGGAAGGTGGGGATGACGTCAAATCATCATGCCCCTTATGACCTGGGCTACACACGTGCTACAATGGATGATACAAAGGGTTGCGAAGCCGCGAGGCCAAGCCAATCCCAAAAAGTCATTCTCAGTTCGGATTGTAGGCTGCAACTCGCCTACATGAAGCCGGAATTGCTAGTAATCGCGGATCAGCATGCCGCGGTGAATACGTTCCCGGGCCTTGTACACACCGCCCGTCACACCACGAGAGTTTGTAACACCCGAAGTCGGTGGGGTAACCCTTTTGGGAGCCAGCCGCCGAAGGTGGGACAGATGATTGGGGTGAAGTCGTAACAAGGTAGCCGTATCGGAAGGTGCGGCTGGATCACCTCCTTTCTATGGAGATTATGAAACAGCTTCGACTGTTTCGTAAGTACACCTATTCTTCTTTTGTTCAGTTTTGA